>NZ_CP107909.1 GCF_041434015.1 Streptomyces sp. NBC_00454
AGAACCCTCACCTCGGCATGCTCTTCGTGGACTTCACCCACCATCACGTCGGTCTCCACGTCAACGGCGTGGCCCGTCTCCACCGCGACGCGGACCTGCGCCACGTCCACCCCGGCCTACCGACGGACACCACACCCGGGCGCAGTCCCGAATTGTGGGTCCACCTCACCATCGAGGAGGCCTACATCCACTGCTCCAAGTTCATACCCCACCTGGAACCGGCTCCCCGTCCCCGTGCCGCCGGTCACGTCGCGGCCCGCCCCAAGGGCTCGGACTATTTCACCGCGGCCCACTCGGTGTGATGAGCCTGTCACCACATGAGCCTCCTGAAGATCTACACATCGTGTGCGTGGGCGCGTCCACCACGTTCACCGTTCGTCGATACGCCGGATATGCCCCCTGTGTTTGATGTTCCCTTGTCCTGTTTTGTTCCATGCGGTCGTCAGGCCGCACGTATCTGTTACTCGATCTTGCGGAGAAGTTGTCGCTATTCGGTGAATGAAGCGGGCGCATGCCCCTGAAGGGGCGCCAATCGGATTGGCTGGGCAGCCCGTTCGCGTGCTTTCATCTTGCTCGCTGCGGCAGCGGAAGGATGGCTTCCGAGTTTCGGGCCGGCGGGCTGCCGCGGAATCCCCCCAACAAATGAAAGGTGCGCATAATGCGTAACGACATCGAGACCCGCGAGATCTCCGACAACGAGCTGGACGCCGTTTCCGGCGGCCTCGTCAGCATCAACGGTGGCCTCGTCGGCGCCGTGACCAGCGACGTCAGCGACGTCGTCGGCGTCGTGGGCTCCCTCCACACCGTCCAGGCGGCCACCGGCATCGTCTCCCACGTCCCCGGCCTGGTCTCGGGCATCACCGGCGTTTCGGTGAACACCGGTCGCGCCGGTCTCTGATCGAGACAGCTATCGCCATGAACCCCGGAGTATCCCCCACGGCTCCGGGGTTCATGCTTGTCCGCGTGCCCGGCCGATACGAATGCAGTTGAAGGAATAGTCCGTGCAGTTTCGTCAAAAGGCGCTTTCCAAGCTGCAATCGCCCGAGGAACTCGATCTGCCCGTACGGTTCGCGCGCCCGCAGGGCCGGCTCGTACTGGCCGTCACGGTTACCGTCATGGCCGCCGCGAGCTTCTGGGCCCTCACCGGCACCGTGTTCTCCAAGCTGAGCGCACCCGGCATCCTCACCCACGCCGAGGGCAGTTACGTGCTGCAGAGCCCGGTCGCGGGACAGGTGACCGGGGTCCTTGCCCAGGAGGGCCAGCTGTTGTCCCCGGGCGCGCCCCTGCTGACCGTCCGTACCGACCAGGGCGACCGGCCCGTACGCGCGGTGATCGGCGGGCGGCTGGCGACCCTGGTCGCCAAGGTGGGGTCGGTCGTCACGACCGGCGCGGACGTGGCGACCGTGGAACACGTGAAGGACCCACAGGACCCGCTCGTGGCCGTGCTGTACGTGCCGGCCGGCAGCGGCTCGACGATCCCGGTGGGCGCCCCGGTCGACCTGAGCGTCCAGTCCGTCCCCCGGCACCGGTTCGGCGTGCTGCGCGGACGCGTCAAGGCGGTCGGCCGCGCGCCCCAGACGCAGGCGCAGATCAGCGGCTTCCTCGGCGACAGCGGGCTCGCCGAACAGTTCGCCCGGCAGGGCAACCCGGTCGCGGTGTTCGTGGAGCTGGAGCGCTCCTCCGCCACCAAGTCCGGCTACCAGTGGTCCTCCGCCGACGGACCCCCGTACACCGTCGACTCCACGACGCCAGTCACCGGCGCCGTCCACCTCGCCGCCCAGCGCCCCGTCGACTGGCTGTTGCCGTGACCGCCCCGCGGTCGCGGGCGCCCCAGCTGCCCCCCGCCGGGCGCCGCCGCCGCCCCGAGCCCAAGGGCGGCACCCGCCGCCGGCCCGCCCCCGCCCCCAAGGGAAGGAAGCCCAGGACCGTACGCACCCCCACCGTGCTGCAGATGGAGGCGGTCGAGTGCGGCGCCGCCGCCCTGGCCATGGTGCTCGGCCACTACGGCCGCTTCGTCCCGCTGGAGGAGCTGCGCATCGCCTGTGGCGTCTCCCGCGACGGCTCCCGCGCCAGCAACCTCCTCAAGGCCGCCCGCGGTTACGGGCTGAAGGCCAAGGGCATGCAGATGGACCTGGCCGCGCTCGCCGAAGTGAGCGCCCCGGCGATCCTCTTCTGGGAGTTCAACCACTACGTCGTCTACGACGGTACGGGCCGCCGCTTCGGGCGCAGGGGCATATACGTCAACGACCCCGGGAAGGGCCGCCGGTTCGTTCCCATGGACGAGTTCGACACCAGCTTCACCGGTGTCGTACTCACCTTCGAGCCAGGCGACGGCTTTCGCCGCGGCGGCCGCAAGCCAGGCGTTCTGGGTGCCATGCCGGCCCGCCTGCGTGGCACCTCGGGCACCACGGCCGCCGTCGTGATCTCCAGCCTCCTGCTGGTGGCGGTCGGCGTGTCGGTGCCGGCCCTGAACCGTACGTACATCGACATGTTCCTCATCGGGGACCAGACGTCCCTGCTGGGCGTCCTGTTCGCGTCGATGGCCGTCACCCTGGTGCTCACCGCGACGCTCACCGCACTCCAGCACGCCAATCTGCTGCACGGGCGGATCATCTCCTCCACCCTGGGCAGCGCCCGTTTCCTGCGGCACCTGCTCAGACTTCCGGTCGCCTTCTACTCCCAGCGCAGTCCGGCCGACCTGGTCCAGCGCCTGCAGTCCAACGACGCCGTCGCCGAGACCCTCGCCCGTGACCTGGCCGCCGCGGGCGTGGACGCCGTGGTGGTCCTGCTCTACGCGGTGCTGCTGTGGACGTACGACCCCCAGCTCACCCTCCTCGGCGTGGCCGTAGCGCTGCTCAACGTGGTGGCCATGCGGATCGTGATCCACCTGAGGGCCACCGGCACGCAGAAGTTGCGCGCCGAGAGCGCCCGGCTGACGAACACCTCGTACAGCGGTCTCCAGCTCATCGAGACGATGAAGGCCACCGGCGGCGAGAACGGCTTCTTCCGCCGCTGGGCCGGTCAGCACGCGGTCACCCTCGACGTGCAGCAGCGGCTCGGCGTGCCCAGCGCGTGGCTGGCGGTCGTCGCGCCCACGCTGGCGGCGCTCAACAGTGCGCTGATCCTGATGATCGGCGGCCTGCGGGCGGTGGAAGGGCATCTCTCCGTCGGCCTGCTCGTCGCCTTCCAGGCCCTGGTGACCAGCTTCACCGCGCCGATCTCCCGGCTGGGTGGCGTCGCCGGACGGATCCAGGACTTCGCGGCCGACGTGGCCCGCCTCAAGGACGTCGAGAACTTTCCCGTCGACCCGGTCTTCTCACGGCGCGAGCCCGCCGCCGGCACCCGTCGCCTCAAGGGCCATGTGCAGCTGGACCACGTCACCTTCGGCTACAGCCCGCTCGACGCCCCGCTGCTCAAGGACTTCTCGCTCTCGGTCGGCCCCGGACAGCAGGTCGCCCTCGTCGGCGGCTCCGGCAGTGGCAAGTCCACCGTCTCTCGGCTGATCTCCGGCCTCTACACCCCCTGGGAGGGGGCCATCCGCATCGACGGGATGCGACTGGAGGACATTGCGCGCGGGGCGCTGGCCGCCTCCGTCTCCTTCGTCGACCAGGACGTCTTCCTCTTCGAAGGCACCGTCCGCGACAACGTCACGCTGTGGGACCCCTCCATTCCGGACGAGGCCGTCGTCGCCGCGCTGGAGGACGCCGCCGTCCACGACGTGGTCGCCCGCCGTCCCGGCGGCATCCACAGCCGCGTCGAGCAGGACGGCCGCAACTTCTCCGGTGGCCAGCGCCAGCGCCTGGAGATCGCGCGGGCGCTGGTGCGCCGCCCCAGCATCATGGTCCTCGACGAGGTGACCAGCGCCCTGGACGCGGTGACCGAGCAGGTCATCATCGACAACCTGCGCCGCCGCGGCTGCGCTTGCGTGGTCATCGCCCACCGGCTGAGCACCGTACGCGACAGCGACGAGATCGTCGTGCTCGACCGGGGCACGGTCGTGGAACGCGGGCGGCACGAGTACCTGGTGGCCGCGCAGGGCCCGTACGCCCGACTGGTCAAGGAGCACTGACGTGACGTACCCGCACCACGCCACGGCTCCCCCCGCGCACCCTGGCCGGGTCCCGGGCCAGGACGCCGACGAGGTCGTCGCCGCCTTCGGCGGACTGGGTTCGCCGGTCGACTGCACGGGCCTGCGCAGCCTGTCACTGGAGGGCCCGCTCGTGCTGTGGCTCGTCGTGCACGGCGAGCTGGACCTCTTCGCCGTCGACGCGGCGCAGGCCGGGCACTGGCACTTCCTGGGCAGGCTGGAGGTGGGCACGCTCCTGCTGGGCCCGGCCGAGGGCCCCGAGCACACCCTGGTCGGCCGGCCCCTGCAGGGGTGCCTGCTGCGCCGCATCGAGCTGCGGGAGCTGCCCGGACCGGAGTACGGCGCCCCCCACCAGCAGTGGTGGGCCGACCAAGGGGCGTACGGCGTCCCCGCGGCGCAACTGAGCCCGCTCGACGACGCCTTCGCGCGCGGCATCGGCCGCGGCCTGCGGGTGCTCTACCAGGCACCCCTCGACGGCCGCGCCACCACCGAACAGGGCAGGGCCGACGACGACATCCTGTGGATGCAGATCACCCCCGGCGCCGTCCAGTACGGAGCCGCGTACGAGACGGAGGCCGTGGGCACCCTCCTCGTCGACGCGGCGATGTGGCAGGGCATGGTCGACCAGCAGTACCGGCTGCTGTATGCCCTGGACCGCTGGATCGAGCAGCTCGAACGCGACCACGAGGACCGCACGGCCGCCGGTATCGAGGCCGGTCAGGCCGCCCGTACCCAGGCGGACCGGGCGCTGCTGGCCTCCATCGGCCGCTCCGGCGGCCGCTCCCAGCGGGGCGCGAGCGCCGACGCGACCTTCGCCGTGTGCCGTCTGGTCGCCCAGGAGGCCCGCATCACCCTGTCCGAACCGGGCGAGGCGAGCTCCGCCTCCGAGCGGATGGACCCCGTCGAGCGGATCGCCCTCGCCTCGCGGATCCGCACCCGTACGATCAAGCTCAGCGGGCGCTGGTGGCGGGAGAACAGCGGCCCCCTGGTGGGCCGGCGCGAGAAGGACGGGACACCGGTCGCCCTGCTGTGGCGGCGTGGCCGCTACGAAGCGGTCGACCCGGCCACCGGCACGCGCGAGCGCATCGGCAAGGGCCGCGAAGCCGCCTTCGACCCCCGCGCCGTCATGTTCTACCGCCCGCTCCCCGACGGGCGCGTGGGCCTGGCGGCGCTGCTCCGCTTCAGCGTCCGCGGTACCCTCCCCGAGCTGCGCGGCCTCGTCCTGGGCGGGCTGGTGGCGGTGGTCCTGGGCGCTCTGGTGCCCATCGCCACCGGCCAGGTGCTCGGCCGGTACGTACCCGATGCCGAGAGCGGCCTCATCGTGCAGACGGCCGTCGCGCTCGTCGCGACCGCCGTCGTCTCGGCCACCTTCATGCTGCTGCAGAACATCTCCATCCTGCGCATGGAGGGCCGCATCGAGGCCACCCTGCAGCCTGCGGTGTGGGACCGGCTGCTGCGGCTGCCGACGAAGTTCTTCGCCGGCCGCTCCACCGGCGAACTGGCCGGTGCGGCCATGGGCATCAGCGCCATCCGCCGCGTGCTGTCCGGCATCGGCTCGGTCTGCGCACAGGCGGGCGCGGTGGGCACGATGAACCTCGTGCTGCTGCTCGTCTACAGCGTGCCGCTGGCGATGGCCGCCCTCGCCATGCTGGCCGTCATCGCGACGGTCTTCATGGGCCTGGGGCTGTGGCAGCTGCGTTACCAGCGACGGCTGATCAAGCTCGGCAACCGGCTCAACAACCAGGCCTTCCAGACCCTGCGCGGGCTGCCCAAGCTGCGCGTCGCCGCGGCCGAGAGCTTCGCCTACGCAGCCTGGGCGCGGGAGTTCGCCCGTACCCGCGAGCTCCAGCAGCGCATCGGCCGGATACAGAACGTCATCACGGTGCTGGGCGCGGTCTACCTTCCGCTGTGCACGCTGGTGATGTTCGTACTACTGGCCGGACCGGCCCGTGGCGCCCTGTCCGCCGCCGAGTTCCTCACCTTCAGCACCGCCCTGACGATGCTGCTGTCCTCGGTCACGCAGCTGACCGGCGCGCTCATCTCGGCTGCCGCGGTGCTGCCGATGTTCGAGCAGGTCAAGCCGCTCCTGCGGGAGGTCCCCGAGGTGGCGGGCTCCAGCACCCGGCCGGGCGAGCTGACCGGCGCCATCGAGGCCGAGAACCTGTCCTACCGCTACAGCGACGACGGCCCGCTGGTCCTGGACGACGTCAGCTTCCAAATCCGCCAGGGGGAGTTCGTCGCGATCGTCGGTGCCAGCGGCTGCGGCAAATCCACCCTCCTGCGCCTGCTGATCGGCTTCGACAAGCCGGTCTCGGGCAGCGTGCTGTACGACGGCCAGGACCTGGCGGCGCTGGACCAGGCGGCCGTGCGCCGCCAGTGCGGCGTCGTCCTGCAGAACGCCCAGCCCTTCACCGGCTCGATCCTCGACTGCATCTGCGGCACCGGGGCGTTCTCGCCGGAGGAGGCGTGGGAAGCCGCCGCGCTGGCGGGCCTGGCCGAGGACATCAAGGCCATGCCGATGGGCATGCACACGATGCTGTCCGACGGCGGCGGCACGGTGTCGGGCGGACAGCGCCAGCGGCTGGTGATCGCCCAGGCGCTCATCAGCAAGCCGCGCATCCTGTTCTTCGACGAGGCCACCAGCGCGCTGGACAACGAGGCCCAGCGCGTGGTCATCGAATCCACCCGCTCCCTGCGCGCCACCCGTATCGTGATCGCCCACCGGCTGTCCACGATCATGGACGCCGACCGGGTGATCGTGATGTCGGACGGCCGCGTCGTCCAGCAGGGCCCACCCGCCGCGCTGCTCGCCGACGCGGCCGGCTTGTTCCACGACCTGGTCCGCCGCCAGCTGCGATGACCGCGGATCGATCCGTCGGCCCCCGGTCGTCAGGTGCCGCGTGAACCAGTCCCGGGCGAGGCCGGCCACTTCGGCCAGTGCGCCCGGCTCCTCAACACAGGAGATGACGCCCGGCGATCAATCGCCCAGCCGGGTCACTCGGCGGCGAACGACGTTTGAGCGGACGGGCCCGGGAGCGTGGCGAGTTCGCCCAGGGCGCGGGCGCTCGGCGCGGGGGAGACCAGCCACTGTAGATGGCTGCCCGCCAGTGTGCGGACGTCGTACGGGTTGTCGGGCGTCAGCTCGTTGCCCTCGCGGATCAGCCGGTCCTGAAGGGCAGGAGGCAGGCTCGTGTCATCGGCCAGGCGGATGTAGGTCTTGGGGATGCGGCCCCAGGTCGCGGCCTGCGCCCGGTCGGCGGAGCCGCCGACGTCGAGGTTCTCGTCGGGCTGGAAGGTGTTCAGGAAGGTGTGGAACTGCTCGTCGGTGCCGTCGGCGAGGAAGGCCGCCTTGAACGCCGAGCGCGTCCGGGTTCGCGGTGCGGAAGTTGACACGGAGCAGGCCGAGGTCGGCGGGGTTTCCGGCGAGCGCCGAAGCGAAGGCGGCGGGGTCGACCGTGGCCATTTCCGGCTCGGCGTAGTAGTCGCTGACGTCGAGGTGGACCGGGCACCAGGCCGAGACGTAGACCAGGCGGTCGATCAGATCCGGGCGTGCGTTGGCCGCGGCCGTGACCGTGATGCCGCCCCGGCTGTGGGCGACGAGGATCACGGGGCCGTTCCGCTTGGCCCGTTCGAGGACCCCGATGAGGTGCGCGACGTTGTCGGCGAGCGTGACGCCCTTGATCGAGCCGGGCGCGGTGGCCAGCCCCTCGGGGTCCTGCGGGGCCTGGTAGGCGTGGGTGAAGGTGGCCTGGAACCCGTGGCCGGGCAGGTCTACGGCGACCGAACGGTGCCCGAGGAGGCCGAGTTCGGCTTGGAGGGGTGCGAAGGAGAAGGAGTTCGCGAAGGCTCCGTGCACGAGTACGAAGGTCGGTTGCATCCGTGTAGTCACTTTCCGGCCGCCGCGCTCGGGCGTCGGCCATCGGGTCGGTCGGCCCTGGGTGTCCGGGCCTGAAGAACGGGTTGGCGGGCAGCAGCCCTATGAGGTCAGATCCGATGTCTGACGCAGGACCAAGCAGAGGAAGCCGAAGCTGTCCCGGTACCCGTGCAGCCAATCCGAACGCGCGGCGTTGGCCGTCTCCAGTACCTGTGCGGCGGCCGGATCGGCAGGGTGGTCCAGAGCCCATGCGGCCAGCGAGCCCCAGCAGGCCCACTCGTAGGCGTCCAGCTCGCCGCGGGTGCTGGCATGGCCGTGGACGGGGGTCCATCCGTCGGCGACGACGCTGTCCACCGTGGTCGCCAGGTCGGCGAGGTCACCGAACATCTCGACTGCCTCTGGTGAAGGGGCGCGGTCCCAGAACGACTCGCCGATCAGAACGCGGCCGCCCGGAGCCAGGTGCTTGCGTGCCGCCGCGAGGGTGGGGAGGAGACCGCCGAATGCGTGCGCGGCGCCGACGCTGATCACCAGGTCGAACGGCTGAGGAGAGCCGAAGTCCGCGGCCTCCTGCTGGTGGAGTGTCAGCCGCTCTCCGACTCCGAGTTCGCTCGCTGCCTGGCGGGCCTTCCTCAGGGAGATTTCGGAGACGTCGACGCCCTCGGCGTGCAGGTGCGGGCGCTCCGCCAGGGCGCGCAGGAGCCACTCCGCCGTGCCGCATCCGAGGTCGAGCACGCGCTCGTCGCCTCGCGGGAGGCCGTGTTCGAGCAGCCGACTGACCGACTCGTCGGCGAGCGGAGATTTGATCGGGTGGTCGCAGTGGGCGATCGCGGAGATCTGTTCGCGGGTCATCGGCGCGGTGTGCCCCGTGTCGAGGATCAGCTTCGCGGCCACCGCCGTGCCGTCGGTGCGGATCGTGGCGGCGACGGCCTTCGCCCGCGCGTCGGTCTCCGGGGTCAGGGCCGCCCCGAGTGCGGCGGACAGGGATTCGAAGGTCGGGGTCGGGCCGTCGTGGGCCGCGCCGATGCCCAGTTCGGCCACGCGGGCGGCCCAGTGCGGCTGGTCCACGAACTGGGGTACCACCACCTGGGGTGCACCGGCCCGGGCCGCGGTGGTCGTGGTGCCCGCACCGCCGTGGTGGACGACGGCCGCGACCCGGCGGAACAGGGACTGGTGGTTGACGTCGCCGACGGCGAAGCAGTCGTCCGAGTCGTCCACCAGGCCCAGGTCGGCCCAGCCGCGGGAGACGAGCACGCGGCGGCCCTGCGCGCGGGCCGCTTCGACCGTTGTCCGGGCGATGTCGGAGGCCGTTCCCATGGGCATGCTGCCGAAGCCGACGTACACCGGTGGGGTGCCGGCGTCCAGGAACGCCTCCAGATCGGCGGGCAGGGGGCGTTCGTCGGGCAGCATCCACGCGCCGGTCTGTTTGACGTCGAGGTTCGTCAGCTGCTGCCAGGGGCCCAGGACCGGGTCCACCGCCAGCCACGGCTGTTCGGTGAACACGTGGTCGCGGACGTTGTCCACCGGGGCGAGGCCGATCGCCGCGCGGTGGGCGTTGAGGGGCTGGAGGTAGAGGGCGTTCACCTTCTGGGCGTCCAGGTCCCACAGGGCCTGGTTGTCGGTCATGCCGGGCGGAGCCGGCGGGCCGGGCCGCGGCGACGGCAGGTAGTGGGCGGAGGGCATCTCGAACGGGTGGAAGCCCGCGTATACGTAGCGGATGCCCAGCTTCTCGGCCACCGACCGGGCTCCGGCCGGCATCAGACCGCTCGCCACCAGCACGTCACAGTCTTCGGCCGCTTTGCCGACCGTGTCGAAGTGCGCGGCGACGAGCTCGGCCGCGAACGCGGCCGCGTCCGACGGCGGCGCTCCCGTCCGCAGCGCGCGCACGTCCCGCCCGAAGGGCACCAGTTCGGCGCCTACACCGGCCAGCAGCTCCGCGAACTCCTCGTCCGGCGGCGCGCACACGCGGACCTCCGCGCCGAGACTCCGCAGCTCAGCCGCCAGTCCCGCCAGCGGCGCGATGTCGCCGCGGGATCCGTACGCCATCAACAGCACACGCATGTCGTCCTTCTCATTTCTGTGGATGCCGGTCTCCGCCGGCAATCGTGCGGCAGGACCCGGTCTTCCGGGTCGTGCCCCCGGCCCCTTGGGCCGGTTCGTGTCGGGTGGTGGTTGCCGCGCGGTGGTTGCCGGGCCGGCGACTGTTCGGGCCGCGTGGGTGTGACAGGAACTCGCCGGCCCGCCTCGACCAGCTCAGCCGACAGTGTCGAGGAGCAGCTTCGCCGCCCGCGTCGCACCGTCGGCGCGGACCGTGTCGGCCACGGCCTTGGCCCGGCCGACGGTGTCCGGGGCCAGGGCCGTCCTGAGCGCGGCCGACAGGGACTGGGCGGTCGGAACCGGGCCGTCGTGGGCCGCGCCGATGCCCAGTTCGGCCACCCGGGCGGCCCAGTACGGCTGGTCCGCCAGCTGAGGCACCACCACCTGCGGAGCGCCGGCCCGAGCGGCCGTCGTCGTCGTACCCGCGCCGCCGTGGTGCACGACGGCAGCCACTCGTCCGAACAGCTGCTGGTGGTTGACCTCGCCGACGGTGAAGCAGTCGTCCCGGTCGTCGATGAGGCCCAGTTCCGCCCAGCCCCGCCCCACGAGGACCCGGCGGCCCTGCGCGCGGACCGCCTCGATGGCCACCCGGGCAGCCTCCTCGCCTCCGCGTACGGCCATGCTGCCGAAGCCCACGTACACGGGCGGCGCGCCGGCCTCGAGGAAGGTCACCAAGTCCTCCGGGAGCGGCCGCTCGTCGGGCAGTACCCACGCGCCTGTCTGTACGACGTCGAGGTCCGGCGTCTCCAGCCAAGGGTCCAGCACCGGGTCCGTCGCCAGCCACGGCCCTTCGCCGAAGGCGTAGTCGCGGACGTGGTCCACCGGGGGCAGGCCGATCGACGCCCGGTTGGTGTTGAGCGCCTCACCGAACAGCGCGTCGATGCTCCGGGCGTCCAGCTCCCACAGTGCCCGGTTGTCGGTCACCTCCGGTGGGAACGGCCGCCCCGGGTAGGCCAGCGGCGGGCGCTGCGGCGACGGTAGCGTCAGCTGCTGGAAGATCACGGACACGTAGCGGATGCCCAGCTTCACGGGTGCCCTCTGTGCCGGGAACGGAGGCGACCCCGTCGGCGGGCATCGAGACGTGTGCCTCGGCCCGTTCCAGGGAGTGGATCCGGCGGAGACGGCCCGCCGGCAGGATCAGGGTCCGGCCGGCCGCGACCTTCACCGTACGACCGCGGCAGGTCACCTCCAGCGTGCCCGCGGTGGCCGTCCAGACCTGCTCCCGGCTGATGGAGTGCTCGGGGCCGGTGGCGCCGGCCTCCATCGTGACCGTCCAGGTGCTGAGTTCGGTGCTGCCGCGGCTGGGGGCCGCCAAGCCGGCCATGGTGGCGTTCGGGGAGATGGTGAGGGATCGGACCGGCCGCCCGCTGGTCGCGCTGCTCGGGCGGGAGGACGTCCGTACCTCCGCGGAGCAGGACGACGTCTATGGAGGCGTCTTCGCGCCTCAGGGACACGAAGCCGTCGTCTGCCATGGCCACTTCGTAGCCGAGGTGGGTGCACAGGAACGCGCGGGAGGCGTCCACGTCGGCGACGGTCAGGGAGAGGGTGGAGGAGGAGACGTTCATGACAGCACCTGCGCGAAGTGAGTGAGGGGGAAACCGGTGTCGAACGCCCGCCCGCCGAGCGGGTCTTGGACGACGGTCACCGCCGGATCGGAGCTGATGAGCGTGCGGGAGGCGACGTACTGCGTCAGGTAGGCGTACGGGCTGGTGGGCCCGGCCTTCAGGCCCGGGTCATGGGTCGCGTGGGCTCCGGCCCTTGCGATGGGGCGGTCCAGAGCGGCGGATATGTAGCAGATGAGCCTTCGCACGTGCTTCTCGCTTCTCGTTTCCTCGAGTCGGAGGTGGGGTGAGGCTTGGGTGGGGGTGGATGTGGGGGTGGAGATGGCGGTGGTCACGGATCAGGTCGCGGGCACGTCGAGCTGGAGCTCGCACGTGCGCCGGTAGGAGCGGAACCCCAGGCGGTGGTTGACCGCCAGCATGTGGACGTTGTCGTCGGCGTTGTCCGTCTCGATCTCGACGACGGCGGGGTACTCGGCGCGCAGCCGGTTCGCCATGGCGGCCTTGACCCACAACCCGAGCCCGTGGCCCCGGTGTTCTGGCACGACCGCCGTGTCGTACTGCTGGACCCGCGGCGGCGCACCGCGGGGGATCAGGATCTCGGTGTAGCCGGCCATGGAACCGCTGTCGTGCACGGCTGCGACGGTCAACAGGGTGTCCCCGCGGTCGGCGACCACCGCGGCCATGGCGCGAACGCGGTCCGCGTCCCACGCCACACTCCCGTAGTCCAGGTCGCCGACGGGCATGTCGTTCATCGCGTTCTTGGCAGCGGCGAAAGCGGCGGCGAGGTCGTCTGGAACCGTTCCGGTCCAGCCGGTCAGCCGGTACCCGGGGTGCTTGGCATCGGCGATCCGGAGCAGGTCGGCCCCGTCCGTCTCGTCGAGGCGCAGCACGAGGTGACTCAAGGCCAGTGCCCGGCGGAAGCCCCGTCGTCCGCTGAAGGCTTCGCCCGGACCGTCGGCCGCGGCCGTGGCGATCAGGCTGCGCCGGCTCTCGGCGCGGCAGGCGGCAACGACGGCTGACAGCAGGAGGGAGCCGGTTCCCAGGCGCCGGTGTGCGGGGTCGACGTGGAGTTCCAGCTCGGCCAGGTGCTCCTGGCCCGCGGAGGTGAACACCCGCAGGGCGGCGACTCCGATGGGGAGCCCGTCCGTGCCGGTGGCCAGCCACATCAGCCGGCGGCTGCCCAGAGCGGGCTGGGTGAGCTGGGCGTGGACCTGTCCGGGGTCGGGTACCGGAACGCCGGGCAGGTCGTGGGCCGTCGAGGCCGCGACGACCCGATGCCAGGCGATGGCTTCGGCGGCCGAGACGTGCTGGAGCGGGTTGACTTGTGCTGATGTGGGCAAGGTGATGGCCTTCGTGGTCGAGTCGGGCGTAGGTCGGATACTCGGGGCATTTCGCGTACTTGGGGCGTTCGTCCAGTCGGTGTGGCGCACGAGCGGCCAGTCGACGTCGATACGGGCTGCCGTGGCGAGGTAGTTGGTGAACACGTTGAGAGCGACATGGGCGATGACCTCGACGATCTGCCCATCGGACAGGCCGGCGCGCCGGGCCGCGGCCAGCTGCTCGTCGGCAACGGTTCCGCGGTCGCGAACCGTCGCGGCGGCCAGCTCCAGGACTGCGGCGGCCCAGGGGTCGTCGGCCTTGCCCCGGCGTGCGCTGGTGGCCTCGGCCGCACTCAGCCCGGCCACCACGGTCCCGCGGAACGCATGCACGGACAGGCAGTAGTCGGACCCGTTCTCCTGCGCCACGAGCAACGCGATGCTCTCGCGCACGTCCGCCGGCAGGGTTCCCTCCGCGCTCAGCGTGGTGACGACGCCCAAGTACCCCTTCAGTACGGCCGGGCTGTTGGCCATCACCCTGGCCAAGTTGGGGATGACCCCCAGGGCGCGGTGCGTGGCGGTGAACAGAGCTGCGGTTTCACCGGTCGCGATCTCCGGTTCAACGGTGTGGAGTGACATGCCGGTAACCATGCGGCTTGATCTTGATACATTCGCGATGCTTCTTCGATGCACGCACTGGTGACCCCGGGAGTAACGGCATGCGGTTCACGATCCTCGGCCCGGTGGAGGCCGTGGCTCCCGGTTCGGATGCGCCCGGTCTGGCACCCCGTCATCGTGCGGTACTCGCCTACTTGTTGCTGCACTCCGGGGTCGCGATCAGTACGGATCGCCTGATCGACGCGATGTGGGGGCCGCTGCCACCGGATTCCGCCCGCGCACAGATCCAGACCACGGTCGCCGCGATCCGACGGATGCTGCGCGCTTCGGAAGCCGACGGGATGCTGGCCACGCGACCGGCCGGGTACGTGATCACCCCCGAGTCGGGGCAACTCGACCTGGACGAGTTCACCAGCCTGACCGCCAGAGCAGCGGCCGTCTCCGACGAGCCGGGGGACGCCGCGGACCAGATACGTGCTGCGCTGGCGCTGTGGCGGGGGGAGCCGCTGGCCGACATCACCGCCCATTACGTCCAGAGCGCCAGAGTGCGTCTCAACGGCCAACTGCTGACCGCCGTCGAGCGCCTGGCCGATTTGGAACTGGCCCGGGGGCGTCACGCAGACCTGATCGACGAACTGTCCGTCCACGCGGCCGCCAACCCCTTGCGGGAACGGCTTTGCTCCCAGCTGATGCTCGCCCTGCACCGCGCCGGACGCCAGACCGACGCGCTGGACGTGGCAAGAACCTTCCGGGCGACCCTGGCCGATCAGCAGGGACTGGACCCCGGCCACGCGTTCGGCAAGCTCGAACAGGACATCCTGCAGGACGCCCCCGGTCTACGGCCACCGGTCACCGCGCCGGCGAAGCCGCAGGGGATCAACTTCCTGCCCTACGACGTCCCGGACTTCACCGGACGCGAGGGCGAGCTGGACGGCTTGATCCGCCTATGGTCGGGCAACAACGGTGGCGTCGTGACGATTTCGGCGATCGACGGAATGGCCGGGGTAGGCAAGACGACGCTCGCGGTCCACGCGGGACACCGCCTCGCGGACCACTTCCCGGACGGACAGCTCTTCATCGACCTGCAGGCGCACACCGCCGGACAGGCGCCGCTCGACGCCGGTGCCGCGCTCGAGATACTCCTGGGACAACTCGGCGTGCCCACCCAGCAGATACCCGCGTCGGTCGCCGACCGCGCCGCGCTGTGGCGGTCCGAACTCGCCGGCCGCCGCGTGCTGGCCGTGCTGGACAACGCCCTCGGCGCCGACCAGGTACGCCAGTTGCTGCCCGGCTCCTCCCGTGTCCTCATCCTGATCACCAGTCGCCGGCGGCTCACCGACCTGGACGGGGCACATGCCCTGTCCCTGGACGTGCTGCCCGCCGCGGACGCCTTGGAACTGTTCACGGCGATCGTCGGCCAACGGGCGGCGGCCGAACCCCTGGCCGTCCTCGACGTCCTGCAGCTGTGCGGATTCCTGCCGCTGGCCGTCCGGATCGCCGCCGCCCGCCTGCACCATCGCCCGCGCTGGACCGTCGCCTACCTGGCCGACCGGCTTCGCGACCAGCGCCGCAGGCTCTCCGAGCTGGCCACCTCGGAGCGAGGAGTGGCAGCGGCGTTCACGCTGTCCTACGAGCAGCTGACCGCGGACCAGCAGCGGATGTTCCGGCTCCTGGGGCTCCAGCCAGGACGCGATATCAGCCCCGAGGCGGCGTCCGCGCTGGCCGGCCTCCCGCTGGAGGAGGCCGAGACGCTCCTGGAAGACCTCCTGGACGCCCACGTCCTGACCCAGCACCAGCTCGGCCGCTACACCTTCCACGATCTGCTGCGCGAACACGCTCTCGCCACCGCGGCCCTCCAGGAACCGCCGGGCGCCCAGCGCGAGGCCCTCGACCGGCTGTTCCACCACTATCTCCACACGGCGTGCGCGGCCATCGACCACCTCTACCCCGAGGGCAGGAACCGCAGGCCGCGAATCCCCGCGCCGGACACCCCGGCCTGGCCCCCGCGGGACGAGGCCGAGGCGATCACCTGGCTGGACGGCGAACGCGCGAACCTCATGGCGTCCGCCCAGTACGCGGCCGAGCACGACTGGCTCCCGCACGTCGGCCAACTGGCCGCCACCTTGCACCGCTACCTGCTGGGCCACGCCCACCAGGCCGACGCCCTGGCCCTCAACGGCCTGGCGCTGCGAGCCGCCCGCCGGAGCGGCGACACAGCCGCCGAAGCCCGTACGCTCATCGACGGCGGTCAGGTGTACTTCTGGTGGCACGGCGACTACGAGCAAGCGGCCGAGCACTTCCGGCACGCCCTGGACCTCGCGCGCGAGATCGGCGACCAGGGCCTCGCGGCCAGCGCACTGGCGGCCCTCGGCACCGTCTCCACGCGGCGGCGGGAATACGACCGGGCCCACGACCAGTGCGCGCAGTCGCTCGTGCTCTTCCGGGAGCTCGGCGATCGCGGTGGCGAAGCCAGATGCCTGACCGACCTCGGCATCGTCCACGAACGACAAGGACGTTACGAGGACGCCCACGAGCACCACCGGCAATCGCTGATCGCGTACCGCGAGACGGGGTCCCGCATCGGCGAAACCGTCGTGCTGAACAACATCGGGCTGCTGTACCAACGGCAAGGCCGCTACGACGAGGCCCGGCACCATCACCGCCAGGCCCTCGACCTGAGCCGCAGGTTCGACTTCCCCGGAGACGAGGCCGAGTCGCTCAACGCCCTGGCGGAGGCCGCCCGGTCCATGGGCAACCTTGCCGAGGCGGCGGCCGAACACCACAACGCGCTGACCATCGCTCGCGAGTTCAGCTACCGCCCCGAGCAGGCCCGCGCCCACGACGGCCTGGCGCACGTCCACCGCGACGTCGGCCGCATCGACCTCGCCCACGACCACGCCCAACAGGCCCTTGGCCTTTACGCTGCCCTCGCGGTCCCCGAGGCCGACGAGATCCGCACCTTTCTCACCGGGCTGCCGCCGACTCCGAGCGAGCCCGAACCGTCGGCATCCACCACCGACCAGCCGTCTTGAACGCCATCAACCAGCACCTCGAACGCGCGTTCAGCATCCGTGGAACGGCATGGACCGCGCGGGGTGCTCAGATCCGCCGGAAGGGGGCTTTCGCGTTGGTGCCGGGCCGTCTCGGGGCCGTCAGTCGGTCGGTTCGCCCGGGAGGGAAAGCCGATCGACGGCCTTTCGCGCAGGGTCCTGGCTGTTCGGCAGGGTCGTCGGTGACCGCGAAGCTCGGCTGAGCCGGGCGGATGACCTCCGCGTCGAGCGGCTTGCCGGTGTCCGTGGCGAGCTTGGTGTTCGCGGAAGCCTTCGCCTTGTCCTGGTGGGCGTTGATCCACTCGTTCGTCTTGACCGTGCCGCGCAGCACGGCCTCGAAGACGTTCGGGTGCTCCCTGAGGGACGCCTGCGACACGACGATGTTCGTGATCACACTGTGCGTGGAGCGAGGCCCTACGGATGACGTCAGGCGGGCTGACAGATGGCGCTGGACGTCCGAACCAGGTCGATGTGCAGACGGGTAGCAAGAGCGGGCAGCAGACGGTGCGCATGGTGTGGTGTTCGCGCTCGGCGTGGGCGCGGTGGATCAGCCGGGAGGCCCGGATATTGTCCTGGCCGGCCGTCGGCGTAGCCGTCTGGTCCAGCACGCTGTGCATCGCTGGGCATCGGCCGGGACACCCGGCCGGACATCCGGTGGGATGACCGGTCGGGTGTCCCGGCCCGGCGGTTCAGTTCTGCCAGCCCACCTTCGTGTAGTCGACGTCCGCAAGGCCGGCCGCGCCGTAGTTGGCGAGGCCCTTGCGGTTCGCCGTGACCTCCGGGCGCTGGTACAGCTCGATGGAGTGGCCCAGCTTGAAGATCTCGGCGTCGGCCTCGTTGTAGAGCTTCAACGCCTCGGCGCGGTCCGTGGTCTGGCCGGCCTTCTTCAGCAGCTCGTCGATCCGCGGGCTGCCGACCGAACCGAAGTTCTGGAAGAGGTTGTCGCCCTGCGGCTGCTGGAAGACCGGGATGAGCTTCGAGGTGTAGGCCTCGTCGACGTTGCGGAAGCTGACGAGGTCGAAGTTCCCGGTGTTCACGAACTTGCCGAAGTAGTCGTTCGCCGGGACCTTCTTGATCTCGACCTTCACGCCGACGGCGCTCAACTGCTGCTGCACCAACTGGGCCTGGTCCTCCTGAGAGGAGGAACCGCCCGCGCTGAGGGTGTAGTCCAGGGTCAGCTCCTTGCCGTCCTTGGTCCGCGGCTTGCCCTGGCCCGCGTCCTTCCAGCCGGCCTCTTCGAGGAGCTTGTTCGCCTTCGCCGGGTCGTAGGCGTCGAACTCGCTGGAGTTGTCCTTGTAGCCCGCCTGGTTCGGCATGAAGAAGTGGTTGTTCAGCGGCTTCAGTTCGAAGGACAGGTCCTTGGCGAAGCTGGCGTTGATGCCCTTGCGATCGATGGCCGCCTGGAGCGCGTTGCGCACCTTGACGTCCTGGAGCGGGCCGCGCCCGGCGTTGAGGGTGATGTGGACCTCGTCCCAGCGGGCGCCGCGCCGGATGTCCGTCGCGGGGTCCTTGACCAGCCGCTTGTAGTCCTCCGGCAGCAGCGCGGGCGCCTCGTCCAGCTCCTTGTTGAGGAAGGCCTCGGTGCGCGCCGAGCGGTCCAGGACGCGGTAGACGAGCGAGTCCAGCTTGGGTTTGTCACCCCACCACTGCGGGTCGGGAACCAGCGTGATGGTCTGCGCGGTCTTGTCGTAGGTGCCGATCTTGAAGGCGCCCGAGGTGACCGGCGCCTTCTCCGCCCAGCCCTTGTTGAACTTCTCGGGGGTGTCGGTGTACGCGGCCGGGTACAGCGGGTCGAAGAGCCGCGGCCAGTCGGCGTACGGCGTGTTGAACGTGACCTTCACCCCGTGCTCGTCGGCGCCCTGCTCGACCTTCGCGATCTGGTCGTAGCCGGAGGTGTCGGCCGCCTCGTACGCCTTGTCGGAGCCGTTCTGCGCTTTCCACTGCGCCTCGAAGTCCTTCCAGCTCAAGGGCGTTCCGTCGGACCAGTGCGCCTTCGGGTTGAGCTGGTACTCCACCACTTGCGGGCTGGTCGAGACGACCTTCGCCGAGGCCAGGAAGGCCGGGTTCGGCTGGCCTACCCCCTTCGCGTCCGCGTAGAAGAGGTGCGGGAGCACGGTCCTGGCGATCTCCGAGCCGTCGCCCTGCTGTCCGTCCACCTGGTTGACGTTGTACTGGGTGATCCACTGGTCGATCGCGATCCTGAGCGAGCCGCCCTGTTTGAGGGAGCTCACCGGCTGTGCGTTGATGTTCTGCCCGTCGACCGCCGGCGCCTCCTCCTTCTTCGCCGATGCGCCGTCGTCCGCGCCGGAGGAGTCGCAGGCCGACACCAACAAGGTGGCCGACAGGACTGCGGCTGCGGCGATGACCGTGGTTCTGCGCATCGGGACACTTCCTCCGGTTGTGGGGCGGCCTGAGCGGGACCGCGGCAGGGCCGACCGTAGGAGATCTTGCGCTCCTGGGGGAGGCCTGCTGGAATCTCGCTATGTTTTCTTAGCATGTCCGCAACAAATAGCGGTCAAGCTGTGTGAACAAGCCGACGAAAACGCCAGGTTGACCTGCCGCGGCCGTGATCCCCGAACCACCTCCGGGTGTCGCGTTCTCCTGACGATCCCCTGTGGATCACGAGCACTTGCGGAGGTTCACACCCGTGGCCGCCTACCTGGCCAAGCGGCTCGGCTACTACGCCGTGCTGCTGCTGGCCGCCGTCTGTCTCTCGTACCTGCTCGCCTCTTACGCGCTCGACCCGCGGGCGTACTACGAGGGCCGCCAACCCCCGTTGTCGCCCGCCTCGGTGGACCACCACCTCACCGCGCTCGGCGTCAACGACCACACCCCGCTCGTCTCCCGCTTCTCCGCCTGGGCCGGGCGCGCCCTTCGCGGCGATCTCGGACAGACCATCGACGGGACCCCGGTGGGCGCAGAGTTCGGACGGCGGATCGGTGTCAGTCTGCGGCTGCTGCTCCTCGGCACGATCGCCGGGACCGTGATCGGAGTGCTCGCTGGGGCCTGGACCGCGGTGCGCCAATACCGTTTCTCCGACCGGGCAATGACGCTCGCCTCCTTCGTGCTGCTTTCGACTCCCGTCTTTCTCCTGGCTGTTCTGCTGAAGATCGGCGCGATCTGGATCAACACGAAGACCGGTGCCGACGTCATCCAGTTCACCGGCGAGAAGAGCCCCGGCGTCGAGACCGGCTTCTGGGCGGTGTTCAAGGACCGGGGCGTCCACCTGCTGCTGCCCACCATCTCCATCGGGCTCGGCGTGATCGCCGGCTACAGCCGCTACCAGCGCTCCACCATGCTGGACGTGCTCGGATCGGACTACCTGCGCACCGCCGCAGCCAAGGGCCTGAGCCGCCGGACGGTGCTGCTCAAACACGGCCTGCGGACCGCCCTGATTCCCATGTCGACGTACTTCAGTTACGGATTCCTGGCCCTGTTCACCGGCGCCACCTTCACCGAGACGATCTTCGGCTGGCACGGGATGGGCGAATGGTTCATCTCCTCCATCGGCAAGAACGACGTCAACTCGGTCGTCGCCGTCAACGTGTTCGCCGCCGTGACGGTGCTCCTGTCCGGCTTCCTCGCGGATGTACTGCACGCCGCGCTCGACCCGCGCATCCGCAACGCCTGACCCACACGCCTGATCCAGGAGAACACCGACCATGACCGCCGCCATCGAGAGCAGCGTCCCGGGCGCGCCGGGCATCGCCCGTCCCGCCGGGCGCACCACCGTCGTACTGCGCCGCTTCCTGCGCAACCGCAGCGCGCTGGTAGGCGCCGCCGTCCTCATCCTGCTCTTCCTGCTCGCCTTCGCCGGACCGCTCGTCAGCCCGTGGGACTACAGCCACATCGACTACACCGCGCTGCGATCCGCGCCCGGCGCCGACCACTGGTGGGGCACCAACCGGATCGGTCAGGACGTCTTCGCGCAGACCGTCCGCGGGCTCCAGAAGTCCCTGGTCATCGGGCTGCTGGTGGCGCTGTTCTCGACGGTTCTCGCCTCACTGGTCGGCGCCTGCGCCGGGTACTTCGGCGGCTGGCCGGACCGGCTGCTGATGTTCTTCGTCGACCTGCTGCTCGTCTTCCCGTCGTTCCTGATCATCGCGATCGTCTCACCGCGGCTGCGCAACGGCGGTTGGTTCGCCTTCGTCGGGCTGCTCGCCGTGTTCGGCTGGATGATCACCGCGCGGGTGGTCCGGTCGATGACGCTGTCGCTCAAGGAACGGGAGTTCGTGAAGGCGGCCGTGTACATGGGCGTGGGACCGCTGCGGATCATCTGGCGGCACATCCTGCCCAACATCGCCTCGTTCCTCATCATCGACGCGACGATCGCCGTCGGCGGCGCGGTGATGAGCGAGACCGCGCTCTCGTACTTCGGGTTCGGTGTGCAGGCGCCGGACGTCTCGCTCGGCACGCTCATCGCGAGCACCACGGGGGCGGCGGTCACCTACCCCTGGATGTTCTTCTTCGCCGCCGGGCTGCTGATCGTGTTCGTCCTCGCGGTGAACCTGGTGGGGGACGGACTGCGGGACGCCCTCGACCCCACGTCGACGCGGTCCCCCAAGCCCACCCGCGTCGGATCGAAGGGAGTCGGCCGATGACCGCGACCCGCGCAGTGCTGTCCGTCAGGGACCTGGAGGTCGACTTCGACGGGATCCCCGCAGTGCGCGGGGTCAGCTTCTCGCTCGCCCGCGGTGAAGTCCTCGGCCTGGTCGGGGAGTCGGGGTCGGGTAAGTCGGCGACCGCGCTCGCGATGCTGGGTCTGCTGCCGGCCAACGCCGCCGTACGCGGCTCGGTGCGGCTCGGCCGGACCGAGCTGGTCGGTGCTTCGGACACAGCGCTGACGGCGGTGCGCGGGCAGCGCATCGGGATGGTGTTCCAGGACCCGCTGTCCGCCTTCACCCCGGTGTACCGGATCGGGGACCAGATCGCGGAGGCCGTACGCGCCCACCAGGACGTCTCGCGGGACCGGGCACGGGCGCGGGCCGTGGAACTCCTCGACCTGGTCGGCATCCCCGAACCCGACCTGCGCGCCCAGGCGTTCCCGCACGAGTTCTCAGGCGGAATGCGGCAACGCGCCATGATCGCGATGGCCATGGCCAACGACCCGGACGTGCTGCTCGCAGACGAGCCGACGACGGCCCTGGACGTCACCATCCAGGCCCAGATCCTCGACGTGCTGCGCACGGCACAGCGGGAGACAGGGGCGGCACTGGTCCTGGTCAGCCACGACCTCGGAGTCATCGCGGGAACGGCGGACCGGGTCGCCGTGATGTACGCGGGGCGCATCGTCGAGACGGGGACGGCCTCCGAGGTCTTCGGACACCCAGCGATGCCCTACACGATGGGGCTGATCGGGGCGGTACCCCGGCTCGACGGGGGTGACGACGCGCTCGTCCCCATCCCCGGCTCGCCGCCCGCGGCCGGGCAGACGGGTCCGGGATGCGCTTTCGCGCCGCGCTGCCCGATGGCGCAGGAACGCTGCACGCAGGCCGTCCCGGCGCTGCGGCCGTCGGTGCGGGACGCTGGAGATCACCTCGCCGCTTGCGTCCGTGCCGGTGAGATCGTTGAGAAGGGGCTCGGGGTACTCGACGTCTACCCCGTGCCCGAGATTCCCCGGGCACCCGAGCGCACCACAGGGGAAACGGTGCTCGCGGTGACCGGGCTCGTCAAGACGTTCCCCGTACTCAAGGGGACGGTCTTCAAGCGGCGGGTCGGGACGGTGCACGCCGTGGACGGGGTCGACCTCGCCATCCGCGCCGGGGAGACCCTCGCGCTGGTGGGGGAGTCGGGGTCGGGGAAGTCCACCACCCTCTTCGAACTTCTCCACCTCGCCAGGCCCGAGGGCGGTGACATCGAGCTGTTCGGAAAGGCCACGGCCACGCTGACCAAGGCCGGGCGACGGGAACTGCGCAGCCAGGTGCAGATCGTCTTCCAGGACCCGATGGCCAGCCTCGACCCCCGCATGCCGGTCGGCGACATCATCGCCGAACCGCTCCGCGCGCAGGGGGCCGACCGGGCGAGCGCCGCCCGGCGGGTCCCGGAGCTGCTCGACCAGGTCGGGCTCGACCGGTCCGCGGCCCAACGCTTCCCGCACGAGTTCTCCGGCGGGCAGCGCCAGCGCATCGGGATCGCCAGGGCGCTCTCCGTGCGGCCGAAGCTGCTCGTGCTCGACGAACCCGTCTCCGCGCTCGACGTCTCCGTCCAGGCAGGGGTCCTGAACCTGCTGCGCCGACTCAAGTCCGAGCTGGGGCTCGCGTACCTCTTCGTCTCGCACGACCTGTCCGTCGTACGGCACATCGCCGACCGGGTCAGCGTCGTCTACCTCGGTCGGACGGTCGAGGCCGGTGCCGTCCGGGACGTCTTCGAGAGGCCCCGCCACCCGTACACCCAGGCACTCCTGTCCGCCGTACCGCTGCCCGACCCGGAACGCGAGCGCGAACGGCAGCGCGGCCGGATCCTGCTGGCGGGCGACCCGCCGAGCCCCACCCGGCGCTACGAGGGCTGCCGGTTCAGGGGCCGCTGCCCCGTGTACGCGCGACTGGACCCGGATCAGCGCGAGCGCTGCGAGACGCAGGCCCCGGAGCCGACCGCCCACGCGGCCGACCACGTGGCCTCGTGCCACTTCCCGACGGTGCGGGAGGTGCTCTGAGCGGAGGTGGTCCGGTCCCTCAGGTCCGGCACGGCCAGCGCTGTGCCGTTGCGCCGGCGCAGGCGCTCGTGTTCAGGCCGCCGGTCATGGCGAGGCCGAGGCAGCCGCCGCCGGCCGGACCTTGAGGGGGCGGCGGCGGAGCACTTTGCGGGACACCACGTTGCCGAGGAGTTGTGCCGACTGTACGAGTGCGATGAGCACGAGCACCGCCACCACCATCACCGAGGTGTCGAAGCGCAGGTGGCCGTAGGTCGTCGCCAGGGTGCCGGCACCTCCTCCGCCGACCGTACCGGCCACTGCCGAGAAGTCGATCAGCGCGATGAGCATGAAGGCCAGGCCGAGGACCAGCGGGCCGAGCGCTTCGGGGAGGGGCGATTCCCCGTTCCGTCCGGGTGAGCAGGCGCCAGTCGGAGAACCGGGACAGGTCGGCGACGATCCGCAGTTCGCGCCCGCCCAGCGCGGCCGTGACCGCAGGCAGGTCGCCCACGACGCCGAACTGCGCCTGGCCTCCGAGTACGTGTTCAGGGCGTCCCGGCCGGTGCCCAAAGACCCTTGCAGTACTAGCCCGCGGCCCGCGAGGGCCGGATCAGGCGGCGAACGGATTCGACCACCGTCTCGCGGTGGCGGGCCAGGCGCGCCGGGGACCAGACGGCGCCCGGGCCGCCCGCGGCCGCGGCGCCCACCGCGCCCGTCCACGCCTGCGCGAGGCCCAGTACGAGCGTGAGCAGGTCCTCGGGATCCAGCTCCGGGTCGATCCCTCCCGCGCGCTGAGCCTGCTCCACCGCCGCGATCTTGCCCCGGTAGGACTCCGCCTCGGCGTCGGTGGTGCCCGGCCGCTCCAACTGCTTCCACTGGACCAGCCGCATCAGGTCCGGCCGCTCGACCAGGTGGTCGAAGATGGCGCCCGCGTAGCCGGGCAGGTCGCGGGCGTCGAAGGGGACGGACTCCGAGCCCGTCTCCAGGGCCTGCTGGAGCACGGCGTCGAAGAGCTGTTCCTTGTTGCCGTAGTAGACGTAGATGAGCCGCTTGTTCGCCTGGGCGGCCTCCGCGATGCGATCGACCCGCGCCCCGGCGATGCCGTACGCGGCGAATTCGGAGAACGCCGCGTCGAGCAGCCGTGCCTTCGTTGCGCTGGAATCCCGTGCCATGGCAGGCAGCCTAGCAAGTAACTATCTAGTTATTGACATCTGCCGCACCCCTCCTGCAGACTCGAACTATCCGGTTAGTTACTTACTGACCCCACACCCCACGGAGGGCATCATGGAGATCCGCGCACTGGGCGGACAGGGACTGAAGGTCGGCGCCGAGGGCCTCGGCCTCATGGGCATGAGCGCCCATTACGGAGCCACCGACGAGACCGAGTCCCTCGCCACCATCGACCGCGCCCTCGAGCTGGGCGTGACCCTGCTCGACACCGCCGAGGGCTACGGCCCCTTCCTCAACGAGCAGCTCCTCGGCAAGGCCCTCGCCGGCCGCCGCGACGCCGCGGTTATCGCTACGAAGACCGGCGTCGAGTTCACCGACGAGGGCGCCTTCCGCGGCCACAACGCCACCCCCGAGTACATCCGCCACTCCGCAGACCGCTCCCTGCGCCACCTCGGCACCGACCATATCGACCTCTACTACCTCCACCGCGTCGACCCGAACGTGCCGGTCGAGGAGAGCATCGGTGCCATGGCCGAGCTGGTCTCCGCCGGCAAGGTCGGTCACATCGGCATCTGCGAGGCCGCCGCGAGCACCATCGCCCGCGCCCACGCCGTCCACCCGCTGGCCGCCGTACAGACCGAGTACAGCCTCTTCGAGCGCGGCATCGAGCACGACGGCGTCCTCGACACCCTTCGCGAACTGGGCATCGGGCTCGTCGCCTACTCCCCGCTCGGCCGCGGCTTCCTCTCCGGCGCCATCACCACCCCGGACGACTTCGCCGCCGACGACTTCCGCCGCACCGACCCCCGTTTCCAGGGCGAGAACTTCGACCGCAACCTGGCGGTCGTCGACCGGGTCCGCCACCTCGCCGCCGAGAAGGGGGTCACCCCCTCGCAGCTTGCGCTCGCCTGGACCCTGAGCAGGGGCGCGGTGCCGATCCCCGGCACCAAGCGCCGCCGCTACCTGGAGGAGAACGTCGCCGCGACCTCGGTCACCCTCACCGAAGCCGACCTGGCCTCCATCGACGCCGTCGCACCGCATGGCGTGGTCTCGGGAGACCGGTACGCGCCCGAGCTCATGACGTCACTGAACGGCTGACCCGCCGCCGCATCGCGTGGGCCCCGACGGGGCCGGGCGCATCCGGGTCGATGACGGGGGCGACGGGGTGGTGGCGTCGGGCGCGGGATCCCTCTTCTGCGCTGACGAACACGGCCGCCGTGGAGAGGCCCGCCTGCACCGTAGCGCGACACGGACTGCCTATGGACCGCTTTCACCCGCGTGAGTGGCCACCACGCATGACCTGCCTGACCTTGCAGAAGTCCCTGCCGAATAGGAGCCAACGCCATCCAACGCAGTCCAACCCGCAGCTCCCAGCAGTAGTCGACCAGCGTTGACGCATCGCGTCGCGGAACGCCCCCTCACCACAGACCACCACCCCCGGCAGCCGCCGGGGGCTTCGTGTTTCCTGGAGGAGAACGCCGTGCCCACGTACGAGGCCCTGCCGCGCTTCACCAACGACCTGGACCGCCTCACCCCGCAACAGCGCCATCGGTTCACACAGGTTGTAACCGGATCATTCGTCCCGGACCTGCGCGCCGGCCGCTTTCGGCCTGGTTTGAGGATCAAGGGCGTCCGCTGCGCTCCCGGTGTCACGAGCTGACGTGGGCGGGCAATGGGTGCCGCTGGTGGGGGCAGTCCTAGGCGGAGACGTCCTGGTTCCGCAGGGGTTTGATCATGGACCGGTACACGGGTGCGCCGTCCCAGGGTTGTGTGAGGCCCACCAGCTGGTAGCCCAGGCGTTCGTACCAGGTGGCGGCGGGCGCTTCGGGGCGGACGGTGAGGGTGACCCGTTCGGCGGTCACCCCGTCCAGGAGGGCGTTGTGCAGGGCGTGGCCGACGCCATGGCCGCGCTGGTCGGCGAGCACGGCGAGTTCCATCACGACGAAGGTGCGGTGTCCGTCTTCGCGGGTGAACTCGTCCGGCGGGTCGGTGTCGAGGAACCCGGTCCACCATCCGGTGTTGGATGCGAGGGGTAGCCCGTACGCGAATCCGGCGAGCCGGCCTGCGTCGAGGGCGAGGACCAGCCTGAATCCTGGGGTTTTGTGCTCGCGCTGGTAGCGCTCCAGGAAGTCGGCGACGTCGCGGGGGCCCTCCAGGTACGGGGGTTCGGCGAACACAGCTTCGTAGACGGGGGCGAGGTCGTCGAGCTTTCGTCCGGCGGCGGTGGTGTCGGTGACGGTGGTGTACTCCACGGGGTTCCTCATCGGGTGGGGCGGATGCGGTCGAGCTCGCGGCGGGCGGCGGCGAGTCCTTCCCTGGCCCGTCCGGAGGACACTTCGGTGAGGAGGGCTTCGCCCTGTTCGATGTGGTGGGCTGCTTCGTCGGCTTCTCCCGAGCGGGCCAGCGCCCCGGCGAGTCCCGCACGCTGCAGTGCCTCGTTGCGGGCGTAGGTGGATTCATGCCGCTCCAGGGAGCGGCGCAGCCATGACACGGCGGCGCGGTGGTGTCCGGCCGCTGTGAACAGTTCGGCCTGCGCGGAGGCCAGTTCGGCGGGACCGTGGAACAGGGTCCAGTCCGGCGCGGGCCGTGACCCGCGGTCCTTCTCGTACAGGCGGGCCGCGCGGGCCAGGGCCGAGCGGGCCGAGGCGGAGTCGCCCAGCATCGCCAGCGCGCGTGCCTCCCGCGTGGCGAGGATGGACAGCAGCGAGGGCGGCGCCCAGGGTGTGGCGAGGTCGGCGGCTTGCCGGGCGTGGTCGAGTGCGGGCCGGGGCTGCTGCTCGCGCAGCTCCAGCAGGGCCATGGAGGCGAGCACCAGGACGCCGAGGGAGTCGTCACGTAGTTCGGCCGCCGTATCGCGGGCCTGCGTCCAGTAGGTACGGGCCCGGTGGTGGTCGCCCGCGTCGAAGGCGAGCCATCCGACGTGCTCGGCGGTCTCGCCGCAGATGAGGCGCAGCCGGCGGCCGATCGTCTCGGGGTAGGACCCGGTGTCGATCAGGCGCCGCACCCGGGAGAGGTGGGCGGCGGCGAGCGGGCCGACGGTGGCGCCGCCGAACCGGTCGTCGAGCCCGTACAAGCTGGCCAGGCCGCGGCGGAGATCGGTCACGGCGTCCGTGCCGATGCGGGGCGCGTCGTAGGCGGTGGCCGGCGCTGTCCCGATCCCGGCCACGCCGAGGGCGACGCCGCCCGCGGCGGCCAGCACGGTTCGGCGGTTCATGGGGTCGGTCCTTTCACGCAGCTCGGGGATGGGGTCCAGCACGGATACGGGGGCGGTGAGCGGGTTGCGGCGGTGTTCCGGGACCTGGAACCCGGCCTGCTCCAGTGGCACGCCCAGCATCGCTTCTAAGACCCGCTGCCGGCCCGGATGCGGACAGGGCGGGTTCGGTGCCCGCCACCGGCGCACCTGCCGGTCGGTGACCTCCTCGCGTTCCCCGATCCGCGATGCGACGGCCGCGTACACGCGGATCAGCTGCGCGGTGCTGCGCCACCCGAACCCGTCGACCAGGTCCGCGAACACCGTTGGCTCCTCCGCCGGTTCGGACATGGCGCCCCCTCGTCTCGCGAGATGTCCTCCTTCTCGCACGGTAGAGGCAGACGCCCCGGACTTTCAGGCGTACGCAGGCGGAAAAGTCCGCCAGAAAGTCCGGCACAGCCCACGCCCCGAGGGTCCCGTGACCGGTTGACTACCCACAGCACCCCCCAGGGGGTGCGTCCCGGCCTAGCAACGGGGCGCACCCCCACCCCGGCGGGCAGGAGGCACGGACGTGACCAGGGACCAGACGAACGTGTGCGTGCGGGAGGACGACCACCACCGTCTGTTGGGACGGGAGGTCATCCACCCCGCCACGCAGCGCACCGGCACCGTCGCCACCGTCTACGTCCGCACGTCCAAGCTGACCGGCCGCACCATCAGCCGCACCGCGCACATGCGCCCGCTGGACAGCTCCGGAAGGGAATGGACCGCCGACCCCGCCGCACTGACGCCGCTGCGCGCGCTCGCCCCGGACATGCCGGCAGGAGCCCGCCGGTGACCGGGCAACGGGCGTGGGTCGGCGACCACGTCAAAGACGCCAACGGACACGGAGTCATCGTCACCGACGTACGAGGCGGCACCACGTGGGTGCTGCGCCCCGTCTACGGCGGGACGTCCAGCCAGTGGGAGACCGACGATCCCGACGCCCTGACCGTGCTCCGGCGCCGGGCCGACCGGATCACCGACCCCTGAGCCCGCCCTGCGGACGGGGCGTTGCCGACACCCTTCTTCGACGGGTCGGCTCTTCCCTCCTGCGCGAGGCGTACGTACGACATCGGCCGGCACCCCGCCCGGCCGGACTCGCACCACCAACACGAGGAGAACCACGATGTCCAACAACAGTGGAAGCGGCGGAAGCAGTGGCGGAAGCGGAGGCGGAGGCGGGGGGAGTCACGGCGGTGGATCCGCGCCGATCTCCACCCCGCCCCCGCCGCCTCCGTCCAACCCCGACACCTCCACCCCCTCCGGTGGCGGGAAGCACCGGTAACCCATGACCGTCACCGCGCACCAGGAGCGCCCCAGCCGTACTCTTGAGTTCTAGTGGTCGTTGCAACACCCCAGTTCAAGGGGTGCGATGGACTTCGAGGTCCGCAAGAACAGGAAGCCGCAGGGGGCCAGGAAGCTGACCCGGGAACGGGTCGCATACTTCCAGCTCATGGAACAGGGCTACACCACATTGGAAGCGGCCCGGATCGTCGGGATCAATCCGCGGACCGGCAAGCGGTGGCGCAACGGACACCACACGCCGAGCGGCGGGCGGAAGGCGGTTCCTCCGATCTACCAAGATCAGGAGGAACCGCCTTCCGCGCCGTCCCGGTACCTGTCCGAGAGCGATCGCATCCACATAGCCGACCGGCTCAGGGAGCGGGCCGCGATCCGGAAGATCGCGGCCGAGCTGGGCCGAAGCCCTTCTACAGTGAGCCGGGAAATACGGCGCAACCGCACCGTCCTGGCGGACGGGCGCTGGTACTACCGCCCACACGCCGCCCAGCGCCGTGCCAATGCGCGTCGGCCCAGGCCCAAGCCCGGCAAGATCGGCCAGAATCCGGAGCTGAGGGACTTCATCCAACGTCACCTCACCCTCCGGTGGAGTCCCGAGCAAATCTGTCACGCTCTGCGCGTCCACTTCCCCCACAGGCCGCAGATGCACGTCGCGCACGAGACCGTCTACCAGTCCCTCTACGTCCTGGACCGTGGAGAACTGAGCCGAGAGCTCACCAGGGCACTGCGGACCGGACGCAGGCTCCGCAAGCCTCACCGCCTCGCCCACAAGCGCGTGAATCGCCCCGTGAGGGACATGACGATGATCCGCGACCGTCCGGCTGAAGCGACCGACCGCACCGTCCCAGGCCACTGGGAGGGCGACCTCATCGTCGGCAAGGATGGCAAATCCGCCATCGGCACCCTGGTCGAACGCTCCACCCGCTACTTGATGCTCCTACACCTCCCCAACGGTCACACCGCCATGGCCACCCGCAACGCCCTCACCACGGCCGTTGCGAACCTCCCACGTCACCTCTGGCGGTCCCTGACCTGGGATCAGGGCTCGGAGATGGCCGGCCATCGGGCATTCACTTTGGCCACGGACATCCGGTCTACTTCTGCGACCCGGCCAGCCCCTGGCAGCGGGGGTCGAACGAGAACACGAACGGACTGCTGCGGCAGTACTTCCCCAAGGGCACTAACCTGGCGGTCCACACCCTCGAAGACCTGGCCGCCGTCGCCGCCGAACTCAACAGTCGCCCACGAAAGACGCTCGGATGGGAAACCCCTACTGCACGTCTGCGCGAGCTGACAGCTCCCCTGAGGTGATCTTCGCCTACCTCGGATCGTCGCTTTCCCACGGATAGACAAACTGGCCGGGCTGGAGGCCCCATGCGCCGATCACGGTGTTCAGCTCAGGCTCGTCCGGGGCGTCGGCGGACTTGATGAGGGCTGCGTCGAGGTCGTAGTCGAAGCCATCCATATGCTCGGGGTTGTACTCCCAATGCTCCAGCCGGAAGCTACGTTCAGCGTCGCTGCGACCCCACCCCTCGTCCCGAGCCTGGACGTCAGGCTCGCTCTGCTGGGGGCGGACGTCCACGAATGCGCGGTTATCCG